>NZ_CP083732.1:0-5430 GCF_020150755.1 Salmonella sp. A29-2
CCGTTTCCGTCAGCGGAGCTATAACGGTCCGACGCTGGGCTGACTGCGCGCATCCAGTGACAAACCCCAAGAAGAAGGGCTCATAAATTTCCCGCTAAATACGGTCGTGATGAAAAGATCACGGCTCAAGAGAGGGGGATTTATGAAGATACTAAAAGCGCTCAGTCTGATACTGCAATGCGTCAAACTGGCAATGGATCTGTGGGAGCGATTCGGGGGAAAGTGGCCTTTTTAGTGCTTTACACCGTATTTATACGCGAAAACTGCTGTCATTCACCTGGCTGCATAACCATGCAGCTAGGTGAAATTTATCTGGCGTAAACGGGGCGGTTTACCGGGTGCTTTGCTAGGGGTTTCACCCGACAGGCACCGTATTTGCGCCGAACCAGCCCGAAGCGGTGCGGGCAAGAACTCTTATGTTAAATTCATCTCATCGGCAACCTATACAGGCATAAAAATCAGTTTCTATAAGCGGCTTTCTTGCACCTACTTGGTGATTTTTTTGGATGCGCTGACGTTGCTCGACTTTAAATCACCATAGAAAAATACCCTTTACTTACATAAAGATCGATCTGGATGTGTATCTTGACGAGGTTAAATACGAGCAATTGTTTTTGTATTTAAGGTTTCTTATCGCCGTTTTTTGCGGCTCTAGAAAAATCAATACAAAAGATCTTGAAAGTCACCTCGCTCCCTGGGTACACTTCCGTATAAGAACTGATCGATGTCTAAAACGGATTGTATTATGGCTTTTATCTCTCTATCGAACTTGGCAGCGAAGACTGGAAGGATAATCCAGTCGCAGTGTGTTACGGCCACGCAAACAAAAAAAAGCACGGGCGCTGTCGAGCTGGGATTCCGCTTGAGCAAGAGCGCTATGGACGAGACTGGTATTACCATTGGGGATCGTGTCGACATTCTTTACGACAAAGAAGAAAACCAGTGGATGATTAAGAAAATTAGTGAAGGTGGCTTTGGTGTGTCTGGGCAAAAAAACAAGCACGGCGGTTACTCATCGTGTGCTGTTAGATTGACCTTGCGACCAGGTTTTCCTCGCCTTTCTGAGGATGAAGAGGACAACAAGAAGCTACTTTCCGATGATTCATTCACTCAGCTAAGTGAAGGTGTAATCGTCTTCAGGCTGGATGATGAATAGGAAGGACCAAAAAGGAAAGGCAGAGTTAGTGAGCGTCGCCAAACAATCGACTAACTCCGCCTTCTGGTCAACACATCACTACCTTTGGAAGGGTGGAGTGTTATGGGCGGCATTATGTTCATAAACTTGCATTCTAATAAAGAAAAAATCGTTTCTTTTGAGGGATGTGAACACGACATTTTCTATTCTGATAGGTGCGATGCTATTGGCTTTGGTCTCTTAAGTTTATGTTTTTAAAAACATATGAGGCTATACATATGCACGCTTTATCAATACTACCTTCAGTTGCCCGCGCTAACCTGGCAACTAAATTCTCGTCTCATTTGAAGGTGATCGAGCTCTTCAACACGATGCAGGATTCCCAAGTTGTTGTCTTGTCATCACTGATCGAAGGCCATCACCTCACCAGTTCTGGTAACAGTGTCAAAGCCGACTTTGAGGTCACTCGCTTACCGGCGATTATCGAGATGTTAGAGAAAAAATATTTTTTCCCTATTCGTCATCTAAATGTATCTGTTAAATCTGTAACTACAGGAAGGATGACTGGACAAACTGTCTATTTCATAGAGCCTGAACACATCGAGCAACTTCTCGCTGATCCTGAGCTTGTGTTTGCTAATCAGGAAAGGAGCCTCTTCTTTCGTTCTCTCGAAAAAGAAGGGAAAAATCTCGGCAAGCTTATCGAGAAAAAAGGTAGTGTTTCTCAAGCCGTCTTAAGCCTTCTACATCACGCCTACAAAGATAAACCTCTTTCTGACGAGATGTGGAAGGAGATAGAAGATAAGTTCACCCATATGCTGGATGAATTGAGCGCGGCGTAAAGGCAAGGGCGGTCGTTAGACCGCCTTTTTAGTCTTCTAAACCTAATTCTTTGTGATAGTTTTTCAGCGTAGAGTAACGATAGTTTCTGAGTATGTTTTCATCTTTCTTGACGTTCGCTTCTATGTATCTGTTTACGAATTTGTTGAAATCTTCTTGTATTTTTTCTTTGTTATCATTGATATGGGTAAATTCAGGAGTTGGTATCTTATAGGCTCGCGATACATACTCTTCTTTCTTAATTAGCAACGCTTTGGTGTAATCCAGTCCTTTCTTAACACCTTCTGATCGCTCCGAAACGAATCCAAATTTATGGTTTAAATGGCTTCGTAAGGGTATCCCGAACACCAATCCGTTGAGATCAATAACTACGATTCCGTAGCCTCTTACTTTTCCATCATTACTGCCGTCGAGAGCCTCTTGTAGGCCTTTGTTATCAGCATAAAACTGGTCTGTAAGGGTTCTTAACTGTATGTAATCCTGTTTGCTCATTTTTGATGTCCATTGGCATTTTCCTGTAACCAATGTACAAAAAAAGCAAAGCCCTCTGTAAGAGAGGGCTTTGCTTTTCTTTCGTTGAGTCTTGGATTTTTTACGTGTGGCGAACTCTACCGCACATCTTTCTTTGGAAGCTTGTTTGTTTAACGTGGGGCTCATTCCTACCGCCACTTCTAGATTTACTTATATCAAAAATTATATGTGAAGTCAATTTCGTAGCTGTTCTTGACTGGACTTACTTTGCCAGCGTAATCTTCTCCTGAAACGAAAAAACCACCCTGGCAGGTGGTTTTTCGAAGGTTATTTAATCCTGGCAGATTATCTAACCGTGGTAACAGTCTTGTGCGAGACGTGTCACCAAATCCGTCCTTCCAGTGTAGCCTCAGTAAGGCCACCACTTCAAGAACTCTCAATACATCTCTCGCACATCATGTTTACCAGTGGCCGTTGCCAATGGCGATTAGTCGTGTCTTTCCGGGTTGGACTCAAGTCGATAGTTACCGGAAAAGGCGCAGCGGTCGGACTGAACGGGGGGTTCGTGCATACAGTCCAGCTTGGAGCGAACTGCCTACCCGGAACTGAGTGTCAGGCGTGGAATGAGATAAACGCGGCCATAACAGCGGAATGACACCGGTAAACCGAAAGGCAGGAACAGGAGAGCGCACGAGGGAGCCACCAGGGGGAAACGCCTGGTATCTTTATAGTCCTGTCGGGTTTCGCCACCACTGATTTGAGCGTCAGATTTCGTGATGCTTGTCAGGGGGGCGGAGCCTATGGAAAAACGGCAGCGCCGCATCCTTTTCTTGCCCTGTTTGTCATGCCGTGTGCCTTTGCTCTTATCCGTGTGCAGGTAACGCCCGCCGCAGCCGAACGGCAGGAGCGGAAGCGACCGAGTGAGCGAGGAGGCGTAATATCACCGCAACCTCCATGTTCTCCCGTACGCCCTGCAGCTGCATTTTCCCCTGCCACATGAAGCACTTTTATAAAGTGTTACTCCGCCGTAACATATTAAGCCAGTATACACTCCGCTAGCGCTACGTGACTGGTTCAGGGCTGCGCCCCGAAACCCGCTAAAAGCCACTGACGCGCCTGCGGCTTGTCCAACACCGTGCCGACCGGGAAACATTTCCCGCCCGTCCCGGTGTTATCAGGAGGCTACTCTGGCAGACAAACGCAACAAGATGCTCACGATGTGGGTGACGGAAGACGAACACCGGCGGCTGCTCGAGCGGTGCGACGGCAAGCAGCTGGCGGCGTGGATGCGTCAGACCTGCCTCGATGAGAAGCCGGCGCGTGCCGGCAGACTGCCGTCGATATCGCCGGCGCTGCTGCGCCAGCTTGCCGGTATGGGTAATAACCTGAACCAGATCGCCCGGAAAGTGAATACCGGTGGTGCCGGTCATGACCGGGTGCAGATCGTGGCCGCCCTGATGGCAATCGACGCGGGACTGGAGCGGCTGCGGCATGCGGTGCTGGAAAAAGGGGGGAATGATGATCGTTAAATTCCATCCCCGGGGGCGCGGTGGTGGTGCCGGTCCGGTGGATTACCTGCTGGGAAAAGACCGGCAGCGCGAGGGGGCGACCGTGCTGCAGGGAAAGCCGGAGGAAGTCCGGGAGCTTATCGATGCCTCGCCGTATGCGAAAAAGTACACCTCCGGCGTACTGTCGTTCGCGGAGGCTGAGCTGCCGCCCGGGCAGCGGGAGCAGATCATGGCCAGCTTTGAGCGGGTTCTGATGCCCGGGCTCGATAAAGACCAGTACAGCATTCTGTGGGTGGAGCACACCGACAAGGGGCGGCTGGAGCTGAATTTCCTGATCCCCAACACAGAGCTGCTGACCGGGAAACGCCTGCAGCCGTATTACGATCGCGCCGACCGGCCGCGCATCGATGCCTGGCAGACCGTGGTGAACGGCAGACTGGGGCTGCATGATCCAAACGCCCCGAAGAACCGGCGGTTACTGGTCACGCCGTCCGCACTGCCGGAAACGAAGCTGGAAGCCGCTCAGGCGATTACACGGGGTTTGCTGGCCTTAGCCTCATCCGGGGCGCTCAAAACGCGCGAGGACGTCACAGGGGCGCTCACTGCGGCAGGTTTTGAGGTGGTCCGCACCACAAAGAACAGTATCAGCATTGCCGACCCGGACGGGGGGCGAAACATCCGACTGAAGGGAGCCATTTATGAGCAGTCTTTTAGCGCTGGCGAAGGACTTGGAAAAGCAATCGAAAGCGCAGCAGCAGAATACCTGCGAGATGCTGAAAGCCGCATTCAGCGAGCACGAGAAGTCTGTAAAAGCGGAACTGAGCGCAAGCGCGAAGAGAATCAGCGACGCCATCAGCGCCCACGAGCAGGGTATGACCGCGGCGATGCAGTCGAACCGGCTGAGCGTGCTGCGTATGGTTGGCCGGACGTGGCTGACCATCACCCTGGTCTCAGTACTGCTGATCGCCACGAGCGGGAGCATTCTGTGGTGGCAGGGGCAGCAGATCACCGGGAATTACCAGACTATCCGGGCGCAGGAGCGGACGCAGGCCATGCTGTCGGAGAAGAACCACGGCGTGCAGCTGTCGCTCTGTGGGGAACAGAAACTGTCCTGCGTCAAAGTGAACCCGAAAGCGGGAGCTTACGGGGAGGAAGGGAACTGGATGGTACTGGAGAGGAAATAGCCCATGACGGAACTGGAAAAACAGTTGCTGACCGCATTAGAGCAGCTACATCAGGACTACTCGCAAAGGCTGGACGAGTGGGAGAGCGCCTTCGCGGAATGGCAGAAGATGTCTGGTCTTATGCAACGGGAGAACGCGGCGCTGAACGAGCGCGTCACGCGCTTGAGTCAGCAGGTGGCGAACTTGAGCAGGCAGTTACAGCGTTTGAGCCAGTAGTGCAGCGGCATGAAATGGCGGTGGCCGCCGAACGGGCATACGAGCAGCGACAGCATGAAAAAGAGCTGGCAGAACC
>NZ_CP083733.1:0-4234 GCF_020150755.1 Salmonella sp. A29-2
GCAATGCTCTTGCCAATAGCCCGGCATTCAGCCAGTGAAAGAGGAACGGGAAGCGATGCGTTGTACATTTCGACACGCTGGATCACGGCATCAAGCCACTGTGAGAATGCTGGCCATCCCTGACGAATCGCTCTGTAAGCCCATTTACGCGTTATTTCGAACAGGTGGCAGTTTCGCCCCAGCCCGTAATGTTTATCGACGCTACGACGCTCTGAGGCGCTCAAATCGAGATAATCAGCCAGTTCATCGAGGGTATAGGCTTCCTCGCGCCACTCCATCACCTGCCATTCCAGGTGGAACGGATTTTTGCAAATCAGTCCGCTGTAGTTCACATCTGCGTCAAGTTTCTCACACAGCGCACGTTCAATTGCAGCGGCGTATTTCAGCACCTTAACCGACGCATCAGGCGCGGTTCTCACGGCAAGATTGAGCGCGTATAGCAGGTGAGCGTGCCCATTCACGGGATTTTTTACGGTGATGTTCGGCGCGGGGGCGTTCCGGTCGCTCCAGTCAATCGCAGCCCCCTCGCGGTCAACGTCAAAAACCAGCCAGTGTTGCGCATGTGGCTGGTTCTGCTGAATGTACCGCGCAAGAAGCGCACGCCCTTTGCCGGAGATGCGAAGGCCGAAAGCGGGATCATCCGTGTGATAGGGACGGTGAGGTAAATTTTCTTCGAAGTATTGAAGCGCGGCGCTCATGTGTTACGATTCCTTCCAGGTTATCGACCGACATCGCCCCTGTATCTTCGTGAAAGTCTTGGCGGATCTACACGAATTTCAGGGGCGTTTGTTTTTCAGTCGCTTACACTACACCCAACGGCAAATCCTGTCGATCCTTCCCGAAAAACCGATCCATTTACCATAACTCCTGTTGTACGTACCCCTTAAAACGCTCTCAGACGCGTTCTGACGCAAAAAACACAAAAAGACAAGAAAACACCAGGCCAAACCAGAAAAACGCGTCAGAATCGTTTTCAGGGGTCTGCATAACTATTCACGAAAGCGATGCGCGATCGGTTTCGACCGTTCAGAAGCGCGAACGGGTCAAAACGGCAAACTTTCTCATCCAGAAAACGCCTCACGGGACGCGGAATTTTTTCGTGTCCCGTGAGACGTTGGCGGGGTTCGGGGTGCAGCCCCGGATATCACATACTCATGCCCCGGTAATGTCCGGGGCGTCGTTGTTGTTGCCTGTGCTGTTCGTCCCGCTTCCATTCATGCCAGGTCTGATTAAATCCGAGTTGACGGAAGAGATAATCCGGCATCTCTTCCGGTTTGTTGATGGCAGCAAAAAGCGTGTCCTGACAGCCCTTAAGCCTGAACTGCATCAGCTTCGGTTCCGGTGGGTACGGAGTATCAGCATCACGGTTTATGGCCTCACCGTAGCCTGCCAGGTGTATCCCGTTCTCTGTGATGATGCTTACCATCAGATGACTGTAATCCGGCGACGGAAGCGCAAGAACGGGACGCAGCTCGTCCTCCAGGCGCACAAAACCGACAAGCATTTCCTCCGGCCCTTTGCACAACAGCAGATTCAGCGTCCTGCTGTTTCGCTCTGTCGAAAAGACAACGGGCATGAGTTGCTCCGGTGCCGCATAAGCGGTGACGTCCACCCGGTGCGCTGACGGCAGCGGAGAGGCTACGGGCCTGCGGTCGTCGCTGAAATAAAAATTATCCGGCCAGTGATGCGGCAGCGCCGGAAAACCGTAAGAGGGCCACCCCTGGCGCATCTGTTCCAGTACATGCCGGACCGTCGCACCGGAATACATTCTCACACGCTCAGGCCGCGCCATCGTCTCATGAGATTCTGGCATTCCCTCACGTATATCCGAGACCATCACAGCCCCGCCTGGCGACAGGTAAACATTCACCGGGTCATGAACACTCTGGGGGTAATGCGCCAGCTCATCACCCCATACCGTGAATTCTCCGGCTCTGTTACTCAGCATCATGTAGCGGGTTATCCTGCCCGTTCCCGGCTCTCTGGCACGCCCCAGCTCCGTAATAACCCCGGCTAATGCCGTTTCTCGGCTCAGGCGATGGTTATCATGGTGTTTCAGCCGTGCGTCATATTCCTGTTCCTTCCGGCGCGCTTCCGCTTCGGCTTCCTCCCTGCGCCGCTCCGCTTCCCGTGCTGACAGTTTTTCTTTCAGCTCTGCCATTCCCGGCGAAATCCACGTATTCCACTGCGTTTCAAAGGCCTGACGACGGGCGGGAATGTCCCGTTCTTTCACGGCCCTGTAGGTGCGGAGAAGAGATTCAATCTGTTTCTCGAGTTTCCAGAAGCGGAGTTGTCTTTTGCGGTATTCCGGTTCAGCCCATGTCATCAGGGGAAGCTCTGACAGGATGGACGCTACCGGACGGGCTTTTCTGAGTCCGGTCATCTCTTTTTCGAGAATATCCCGCTCTTTCACCAGCGCATTCCCCTCACGTTTGATGTCGTTTGCCTTCCCGTTCATCGCCACGAACTCCGGTGTCATCTCCCATGCGTTCCCGCATTCCTGCGGCAGTGTGGCAATGAATTCCCGCAGGGTATCCGCTGAGGCATTCGCGGCGGGAATGGTCAGATTAAGGGCTTCCGCTGCACGACGTGCGGCATCGCTGAGTTCCCGTTTCCGCACGTTCTCCTGTACCTGGATGACTGCCAGCCTTGTGCGGGAAACCTGTATTTCCAGGTTAAGGCTGTTAATCAGGCGGTTCTGCTCACCGCGTTCTGTTTCCATGCCCCGTTTTTCCATCGCACAGGCAGCCTTTCCGAGGTGAAGGCCCGGCGCTTTCTCCAGTCCCTGACGCTCGTATGAACGATGGTCTATCTCTTCCTGGTAGCCGGCGTTCGCAAGCGCTCTGTTCGCATGGTCAGCCCATGATGCGCGCCACGTCTCGGCGAGTGCCCGGTCGTTCCAGTCCCTGACCTTTCCTGCGAATCCCGTTTCCCCGACAGCTCTCGTGGTCAGCATGATGTGTGCATGGGGGTTGGTCCGGTCCATATGATGGAACGCCACATCGGCAATCATGCCCCGACTGACAAAGTTTTCCCGGACAAAAGCGAGAACGGCCTCCCGTGCGGCCTCGCGGGAAATCTCACGGGGAATGGCGAGTTCAATCTCCCTTGCCAGCTGGGAGTTCCGGCGCTGTTCGGCTTTCTCGACCGCATTCCAGAGAACGGAACGGTCACCACACCAGGACGGTGCATTCGCAGGGGTGAGAATGACCGCATCATCAACGCCGCGTTTACGGGTGTAATCGTGGATTAATCCGGTACGGTCATCGGGTATGACAGAGCCGGAACGGTAGGCAGCAGAAGCAACGGCACTGTAGCCGTTTTTTCGCGAAATGATTTTCATGCTGAGATGATAAATCGCCATTTCTGCCGTAATGCCTTTTTGCCGTTTTCTTTCAGCCCCGCAGGGCGCACACAATCGAAACGAAGTGAAGATTGTATAAGTGCGCACTTCGTGATATGCCGTGCATTATGCCAGCTCAGTTTTTAAACTACCAGTGACGAGCTAAAATGCGATTTTTCACCGCGCAAGGAGTCACGAAATGAGCAGAACACTCGAACAGAAGATTGCTGAAGCTGAGGCCAGATTGCAGCGCCTGAAGGCGAAGAGCCGGAGCCTGGACACTGCGCAAAAAGTCATTGTGGGAGCAGCCATGCTGGCGAGGGTACGGAGGCCGGAAGAGGCGCAACTGCGTGCGTTCCTGCTCCAGTTCCTGCGAAAGGAAGTCACAAGACAGGCCGATGTGAACCGGCTACAACCACTGATTAACGAGCTGGAGAAGCTACCAAGACCACCTGCGAAACCGCAGAACGGATAAGCCCCGGCGCGTAAGTGCCACATGCACCACCGGACGCCTTTGCGCTTCCTCGCACATTCGCTCGCTACGCTCGGTCATGAGGCTGCGGCGAGCGCTACCACCGCAATCACGAGGAAACCAGCGCCATTGCTGGGCGGAACCGGAAAAACCGCAGGAACGCCAACAGCTCAAAAAAGCGCCGAAAAGGCGCTGTTATCTGATAAGGCTATTTGTGCATTGCCCAATTACGGATCGTATTTCGATGTACATCCAGCATCGCCGCAATAGCTTTCTGAGAATATCCATTCTCCAGCATACATAGCGCCATGAAACGCTTGTCCTCGTAGGCTTCGCCTTTAGCAAGGCCACCTTTCCGGCCTCGAGCGGCCTGTACAGCGGAAAAGCCTTCCGGTGAGAATTTTCTGTGCGTGTATTTC
>NZ_CP083734.1:0-2438 GCF_020150755.1 Salmonella sp. A29-2
ACGCCTGACACTCAGTTCCGGGAAGGCAGTTCGCTCCAAGCTGGACTGTATGCACGAACCCCCCGTTCAGTCCGACCGCTGCGCCTTATCCGGTAACTATCGTCTTGAGTCCAACCCGGAAAGACATGCAAAAGCACCACTGGCAGCAGCCACTGGTAACTGATTTAGAGGAGTTAGTCTTGAAGTCATGCGCCGGTTAAGGCTAAACTGAAAGGACAAGTTTTGGTGACTGCGCTCCTCCAAGCCAGTTACCGCGGTTCAAAGAGTTGCTGCTCTAAGAACCTTCGAAAAAACCGCCTTGCTGGGCGGTTTTTTCGTTTTCAGAGCAAGAGATTACGCGCAGACCAAAACGATCTCAAGAAGATCATCTTATTAATCAGATAAAATATTTCTAGATTTCAGTGCAATTTATCTCTTCAAATGTAGCACCTGAAGTCAGCCCCATACGATATAAGTTGTTGACAGGATTAACCAAAAACTTGAGAACCTCACCAGAAGGACCAAAGAAGGTCATCTTTGTCGTTTCCCCATTCGTCTCTCCATTCTTATATTCGAATGATTTACCATCAAGAAAAGCTGCATTAGGTGAAAGCATTATCTTTAAATCTCGTCCTTCACACTGATAATGGAATTGTTGTGCAAATGAACTTGCAGAAAGAAGAAGCAGCGAACAAAAAAGTATCTTTTTCATATCAGTCCTTTAAATTTAAAAAATCACTCACCACTCATGCTATCAATAGATTTCTTAACCTCTCCAGCCCTCTCGACTAAAGCATGATTTCTCTTCAGCATAAATGTATAGCCGATCCGACTAATTGGATTCATTGCGTTGTATGTATATGCAACCTCAAATAAAGATACTCCTCGCTGATTTTGCTCAGATCCAATCCAAGCACCATAGCCAACCAACAGCAAAAAAACGACGATAACAGTAATGCAGATTTTTTTTATCATTCCCTATCCAGACAATATGAAGAAAACAGAATTGAACATAACATCCGTTGCGTGCACCGCCTCAGAGCCTCTGAGGGCGTTTCTGACGGGAAACCGGTAAAACAGGCAACAAACCACCCGAAAACCCGCCAGAAACGCGCAGGCTCTGTTTTTACGGCATGCATGAGTATGCGCGCAAGTGCATAGTGCGGAAATTCACGCCATTCAGCCGGGGTAAGTCCTGTTTCCGATGTTCTTCTTACCCGAAAACGGTGAACGGGGACGCAATTTATTGCGTGGCCGTGAGGCGTTGCCGGCACAGCCGGAAAAACCGTTTTCAGCACGTTCAGGAAGGGGGGCGGATGTACAAATGGCACAGAGGATGGAACTGACGTAAAAGTGACGTATGAGCTGAAGGAATGATGTAAAAGTGATGCAAAAGTGTTGTAAAAGTGATGTACAGGCCGAAGGAGTGTTGTAAAAGTGTTGTAAAAGTGATGTATGAACTGAAGGAGCGATGTAATTCTGTAGTCAGGAAGAATAACCCGTTCATGCAGGCATGAACGATACAGTGAGGAACGCTTTTTTTTGTCACGATCTCCCCTTAACCTGCGTAAATCACCCTCCATGGTTGATTATTTTTCAACCTCAAAATGGTCATACACCTAACGCAGCCGCGATTTTCATCGCAACTGCATGAATTAAAAGAAAAAAAAGGAATGCTTCGTTTTCACGAGTAATACCCAGGTATTAAAAACCCACTGTAATTACATGAAAATAAAGAAATAAAAGGTAATACCGGCGTATTACCACGTACGCGGGCAAGCGAAAAAGCTATAACGCTTCCCGGCCGACAGGCGGCCCAGAATCCACAGGGGCATGCAGGATCTCTTCAGTAACCTTCGCCATTAAATCAAAAAGGTCATATTCGCCGGGAAGCTGCGTATCAGTCGAACCCCGTTGTTCATCATATTCAGATGGCATGGGGTGATATCCAGTAGCAGAGAGGTTGTTAGCGGGTTTCGGGGCGCAGCCCTGAACCAGTCACGTAGCGCTAGCGGAGTGTATACTGGCTTACTATGTTGGCACTGATGAGGATGTCAGTGAAGTGCTTCATGTGGCAGGAGAAAAAAGGCTGCACCGGTGCGTCAGCAGAATATGTGATACAGGATATATTCCGCTTCCTCGCTCACTGACTCGCTACGCTCGGTCGTTCGACTGCGGCGAGCGGAAATGGCTTACGAATGGGGCAGGGATTTCCTGGAAGATGCCAGGAAGAGACTTAACAGGGAAGCGACAGGGCCGCGGCAAAGCCGTTTTTCCATAGGCTCCGCCCCCCTGACAAGCATCACGAAATCTGACGCTCAAATCAGTGGTGGCGAAACCCGACAGGACTATAAAGATACCAGGCGTTTCCCCCTGGCGGCTCCCTCGTGCGCTCTCCTGTTCCTGCCTTTCGGTTTACCGGTGTCATTCCGCTGTTATGGCCGCGTTTATCTCATTCC